>NZ_CP200310.1:0-2500 GCF_056867935.1 Variovorax sp. TLI9-5A
CTATTTCCCTTTCTTTGCGGGCGTGTTTTTTCTTATTGATCGATTTGTGACGCGCAAAGCAAAAACCCCCGATCGATATCGACCGGGGGTTTTTGGGGCTGTAAGAGCCTGACGATGACCTACTTTCACACGGGAACCCGCACTATCATCGGCGCTGAGTCGTTTCACTGTCCTGTTCGGGATGGGAAGGAGTGGGACCAACTCGCTATGGTCATCAGGCATAAAGGGTTGTCCGACTGATCACGCGATCAATCAAACGAATTCATAGAGTTTGGAATCAGCTTTTGGCGAATTATTTTGAATGCGTCAACTTGGCATAACACCTTGATCTGACGATCAAAGTTATAGGGTCAAGCCGCACGAGCAATTAGTATCAGTTAGCTTAACGCATTACTGCGCTTCCACACCTGACCTATCAACGTCCTGGTCTTGAACGACTCTTCAGGGGGCTCAAGGCCCCGGCAGATCTCATCTTGAAACGAGTTTCCCGCTTAGATGCTTTCAGCGGTTATCTCTTCCACACTTAGCTACTCGGCAATGCCACTGGCGTGACAACCGATACACCAGAGGTGTGTCCACTCCGGTCCTCTCGTACTAGGAGCAGGCTTCCTCAAATCTGCAGCGCCCACGGAAGATAGGGACCAAACTGTCTCACGACGTTTTAAACCCAGCTCACGTACCTCTTTAAATGGCGAACAGCCATACCCTTGGGACCGGCTACAGCCCCAGGATGAGATGAGCCGACATCGAGGTGCCAAACACCGCCGTCGATATGAACTCTTGGGCGGTATCAGCCTGTTATCCCCAGAGTACCTTTTATCCGTTGAGCGATGGCCCTTCCATACAGAACCACCGGATCACTATGTCCTGCTTTCGCATCTGCTCGACTTGTCAGTCTCGCAGTTAAGCACGCTTATGCCATTGCACTATCGTCACGATGTCCGACCGTAACTAGCGTACCTTCGAACTCCTCCGTTACGCTTTGGGAGGAGACCGCCCCAGTCAAACTGCCTACCATGCACTGTCCCCGATCCAGATAATGGACCTAGGTTAGAACCTCAAACACACCAGGGTGGTATTTCAACGTTGGCTCCACAAGATCTAGCGACCCTGCTTCAAAGCCTCCCACCTATCCTACACAGATCTGTTCAAAGTCCAATACAAAGCTACAGTAAAGGTTCATGGGGTCTTTCCGTCTTTCCGCGGGGAGATTGCATCATCACAAACATTTCAACTTCGCTGAGTCTCAGGAGGAGACAGTGTGGCCATCGTTACGCCATTCGTGCAGGTCGGAACTTACCCGACAAGGAATTTCGCTACCTTAGGACCGTTATAGTTACGGCCGCCGTTTACTGGGACTTCAATCAAGAGCTTGCACCCCATCATTTAATCTTCCAGCACCGGGCAGGCGTCACACCCTATACGTCCACTTTCGTGTTTGCAGAGTGCTGTGTTTTTAATAAACAGTCGCAGCCACCGATTTTTTGCAACCCGTTCATGCTCCGCTGTTCGCTTCACACTAATAGGGCACACCTTCTTCCGAAGTTACGGTGTCAATTTGCCGAGTTCCTTCTCCTGAGTTCTCTCAAGCGCCTTAGAATACTCATCTCGCGCACCAGTGTCGGTTTGCGGTACGGTCGTTGTTAGCTGAAGCTTAGTGGCTTTTCCTGGAACCTCGTTCAATCACTTCACCAGCAAGCTGGCTCGATCGATGGCCTCGGTATATGTGCACCGGATTTGCCTAATGCACGCCTACATCCATCTAAACCGGGATATCCAACACCCGGATGACCTATTAAGATCCGTCCCCACATCGCACTAACAATCGGTACAGGAATATTGACCTGTTTCCCATCAGCTACGCATCTCTGCCTCGCCTTAGGGGCCGACTCACTCTACGCCGATGAACGTTGCGTAGAAAACCTTGCGCTTACGGCGAGGGGGCTTTTCACCCCCTTTAACGCTACTCATGTCAGCATTCGCACTTCTGATACCTCCAGCACGCTTTACAACGCACCTTCACAGGCTTACAGAACGCTCTCCTACCACTTGCAATAAATTGCAAATCCGCAGCTTCGGTAACTGGCTTAGCCCCGTTACATCTTCCGCGCAGGACGACTCGATCAGTGAGCTATTACGCTTTCTTTAAATGATGGCTGCTTCTAAGCCAACATCCTGACTGTTTTAGCCTTCCCACTTCGTTTCCCACTTAGCCAATTTTAGGGACCTTAGCTGGCGGTCTGGGTTGTTTCCCTCTTGAGTCCGGACGTTAGCACCCGGTGCTCTGTCTCCCAAGCTGTACTCTTCGGTATTCGGAGTTTGCCTTGGTTTGGTAAGTCGCCATGACCCCCTAGCCAAAACAGTGCTCTACCCCCGAAGGTAATACTTGAGGCACTACCTAAATAGTTTTCGGAGAGAACCAGCTATTTCCAAGTTTGTTTAGCCTTTCACCCCTATCCACAGCTCATCCGCTAGTTTTGCAACACTAGTCGGTTCGGAC